>JAPPMM010000016.1:139654-154620 GCA_028819075.1 Gammaproteobacteria bacterium | reverse complement strand
CCCCCCCCCCCCCCCCCCCCCCCCCCCCCCCCCCCCCCCGCACCGAGACCGACGAGCCCCACCGCGTGACCGTCTCCTCCGACGGGCGCCACCTGGTACGCGACGGCTGGCCCACTGGTACCGTACCCTGTGGAAGTACGAGACCGACGGCGACCGGTTGGTGGGGCGCCTCCAGTTGGACTGACCGGCTGGCCGCTGCCCCCGCCAGTAGTCCGGAATGACTGACAGTCGTTCCCGCGCTACGCGCGCGCGCGCGTAGCGCTCACGCGGGCCTACCACCCCGGTCACGCCACCCTTTTCCTCGCCGTTCCGTTCTGCGAGAACCGACGTGGCACCAGCCTGTCGGGGATGTCCGCGCCGGGCACAGCGAGCATTGTCGCGATCTGATCGGCCAACCTCTCGACCACCGCCGGTGCCGCAAGACAAACAGAGGTCGTTTGGCCAACGGTGATTCCAACCACCATGCAGGTCTCACCGCACATTGTGCGCGCCCCCACCCACATGTCTGATGCCTGACGCTTGGTGTTGGTCTGCTGCTGAGCGTCGCTCCCCAAAGGTCCGTTCCCGCGCATGGTACTACCCTCCTCTACCGTGTCCTTCTCAACCGCTTCCTTGGTCGTGCGAGCCCCGGGGACCCATCGGACGCTTCGGGGCTCTGGCGAAATCGCACATGGCAGCCTCCAGCTTCGCGGGTGATTCTTTACGGTTGCGGGGTAGGTTCTCCTCTTGCGTGGTCTTGGGGGGGTTCGTCTCATACATCCAACGCGCCGAAAAGGGTCCCCCCATAAGGTCGGGCGGACTTGCGCGCCCGACGCGGGCAGTCCAAAGCATTGGTAATTATGCACTTGCCGCAAAGCGCGGGGCGCTCTACGACCTCATTTTTCGGGATCGCGCGGTGCGGCCTGAAGGCGACTTGGACTGAAGCTCACCGAGAGGTGTTGGGGGGTGTGTGGGGAGCCTTCCGCAGTTTGACCAAAAGAGACATTGTCGCGATCGGATACGTGCTCCTAGCGGCATGGCTGATCTCGCGGGGGTTGTTGCTTCTGGTCCGTCTTGGCGGCTCCCCGTGACCCCCTCTAGTTCCCCCATGGCTGAATTAGTCGGCGTACTGAACGAAGCATCGACCGTTGAGGTGCGATGCGTTGAAGGCAAGGTTCACGGTCATCGTCTCCCCTTCCCGGATCGTCATCCCACTGCGCGATCATCCAGGTGGACCCAAGCGGAAGCCCTAAAGCCAGCGCGCCGGGCGGACCTCCGCCGAGACAAGTCTTCCGGAGTTTTCCAAAGACGTGGACAACCTCGGACGCTCGGTTTTACGAATCCCGTAGCCTCTTGGCCATCTGGTCAGTGTAGCGCCGAATCTCCACTCGAGGAAATGGATCTTCCATGAGTGCTACGTAGCCGTGGTCAAAGAATGACGCGATCTCGGGCAGTGTCTCACTGATGAGAGCCCCCATGCCTGACGGTCCATCAACAAGATAGGTTCGCGGCACACGGGCATTGGTAGCCTCCGAGTACCTGAGCGTTTGCACAAGGATGTTGCCTCCTGGCAGCTGGTGAACCCGTGCCGTGTGGTCATGATCCCTTCCGAAATACAACGTGGCTCCAGCGCCGCCGCGCCTGCCCGGCCGCTGCCGTATCCCCAGCTGGAGGTAGTCTGCGATTTCGGATTCCCAGATAAGCTCTCCAGAGCCACGATCATATGCGCGGACCACTGGAATGAGACCGAAAGCAAACACCAGCACGCCCGTGTCGTGCAGTGAGGGACAAGCGATGGGTCCGGACGAGAGGTCCCACCTAAGGGCCGCCGCATCGGCACGATAGCCCATGCCAAGACTCTGCGTTGTCCCGCCAGGAACTGACACCCCGTGGATGTTGGGATAGGCCGAAACCTGCTCGTCGTCAGATTCGGAGCCGGGGCCGGAAATGAACAACGCCGCACCGTCAGTCGTACAGGCATCGTGCGCGTCGGGCGTTGGCAAGCGAAGGAATCGGAGGAATTCCCACTGGTCCCCGTCGCGTGCAAACAGGCGAAGGCGCGATCGGTCGAGGACGGCTACAACGCCGCCTCCCAGCAAGACGAAGCCGGTCGCAAAGCGAAACTCTGTCGGACCATCGCCCAAACCTCCGAACTCGTCGATGTAGGTTCCGTCTGAGGCGAACCTGCTGAGCCGTTGCAATTGATCGTCGAAGATGAACAGGTCACCGTCGGATGAGACCTGGGCGTGGGAGATGTGACCGAAGAGAGCATGGCCCGCATCGTTGTCACCGACGCTTGTGACGGTCGTGGCTTGGAGCATCAAGTCCCGATCACGGCGCCAACTCGCCAGCACAGTTGCGGAAAGCCGTTCCGGAATCGGGTCTCCGCTGATCACAGAAGCGGATGGACTCGGAGCGTTTTCGGCGGTTGGATGCCATATGATGTTAGGACTGCGCTCACAGGCAGACGTCAGCGCACCACAGTAGAGTGCGAGCGCAACGACGCGCGTCCGCGTCGACGCTCGTAGACCCATCCACCACGGAGCCCAGCAACGGGAGGTTTCCGGCAGCCCCACCAAGCCGTCAAGTCTTCGCATCGCTCGTCTCGTCATCGGTATGATCACCCTTCCCAAGGGCTGGAGCCTCCAAGATCCACCCAGACCAGGTCGTGATCGTCGTGATCCGCATCCCCGACTTGTCACCCTCGCTGCCGGACCAGAATGATGTTCAGCGTCATCGGATTCGGCTCAATCCGCGCGCCAATCGTCTGGCCGTCCGGACCCGTGCCCCGTGCCTCCCCGAACTCGATCACCAGGGTTCCCGAGATCCGGTTGGCCAGAAACGTCCCTCGCAGGCGTGAGTCCGCAGGCATTGGTGTGTCGAGTCCTGCATCCAGCTCGAGGGAGGCGTCCAGCGCGACCTGTGCGCCGGCCAGGTTGCCCTCGGCCGTACCATCTCCTTCGAGCGAACCGGGCGCGACCAGAGACATGGTGCCGCGGACGCTGCCGCCAGCCTCCGACAGCTCGTAGCGATAGGTCACGGCCCCAAGGGTGGCACTCCAGGTGCCCGTCAGGCCGTTGGGCTCCGGGTCAGTGGTCGCCGGATCGCCGCCGGCACAGGCGACGAAGGCCAGCAGCGACACGAGCGGAGGCGTCGTCCTGTACATGATTCTCTCCTCAGCCGGGCAAGCGCGCCTCGGTTACCCGCCCCGGGGTCGCAGGCAGACCACCGCCCCCAATGGCTCGCTACTTAGGATCCGCCCCCGGATAGCCGTAGTATAGCAATCCGTCGCGACAGGGGTGAATCGACCTGTTGTTCGACCCCGGGCCATCGTTCCAGTCGGCTTTGTGTAGCGTTCTGGCAACAATAGGGTGCGACATGTCACCAACCCATCCGGGATCGAGGATGGATAGCGTCAGCTCCGTTACCACCATGTCCTTTGAGCCGCCGAACCTCATCACATCGTTGAACACGCCGATGCAGGCCCCCCAGTGAATTCGCAGGCCGTCCACAGGCACCTTCGGCGTTGCTTCCGGAAAGTCCACGCCTCCCATGCGGTCGAAGGTGTTCACGGCGACCGCATCTGTCACGTAAGCGAACGGACGCTCTCCTGCGGCGGGTGCGTGTGTCGTGTCAGGTACCGCGAGGCTGGCCCACCACCGCTGTCCCGTACCGACCCCAAGGAGGTGGCCGATTTCGTGCATGGCCGTGCTCCACACGATGTCATTCCACGGTTCGGCGCTATTCCCGTGAATGTTCTCGTGCGACGCCCGGCTCAAGTAGAAGACGCCCACGGGCGTTGTGCCGTTTGCCGCGAGGTCGTGCTGGTAGTATGCCCACCCCACCCCAAGGGGTTGTTTGGAGTTTTCGCCAACCCACAGGTGCAGCCCGGGCGGCAGCACGTCACCAGCCTCGAACCTTATGGACGGCGCCCCGCGGAGGGCCTTCGGCGAGGAGAAGGCGTATGAAGTCGTATCCGTCTGCCAGAGGATCTCCGCCCACGTCGCGGCAGCGTTTTCCACTCCCGCCTTCATGTCGGCCGGGAAGCCGTCGAGGTAGTTGACGCGAATCGGATAGCGCGGTGGTAGGTTGAACTCCACCATGATCTCGGCGGAGCCCCAGACGTCGCCAGCTGCCGCCGTGATCGTCGCCGTCCCGCGGCCCATCGCTGTCGCCAGGCCCGCCCCGTCCACCGCTACGACCCGCGCGTCGCTACTCGACCACGTTACGGACACGTCCGCCATCGCGCGCCCGATCTGGTCCACAACTTCCGCCGACAGCTGCACGGTCTGCCCCAACGCCGCAAGCATGACCGTGTCCGGAGTCACGGTTATCGCCGTGGGCACTGCGGCAGCCACCATAAGCTCGGCGCTGCCGGACACGCCCGCCGCCGTTGCGGTAACCATGGCATGGCCCGGAGCCACGCCCGTCACCAGTCCCGAGTCGTCGATCACGGCGACCGTAGTGTCGTACGATGCCCACGCGAACGCCTCGTCGTTCACCGCGTGACCGTTCGCGTCGGCCGCGACGGCTGTCAGCCTCAGCGTGTCCACCTCGACCAACGTGTCCGCCGCAGGGGTCACCTTCACCGAGGCCACTACCTGGGCCACCGTTACCGTCGCCGTCGCAGACACCGCGCCAGCCGTCGCACTCACCGTCGCGGTCCCGTTGCTTCGGGCCGTCAGCAAGCCGGTCGCGGTCACCGCCGACACGTCGGGCGCGTTGCTGGACCACGCGACGGGAGTGCCGGCCGCCACGAGTCCGTTCGCGTCGACGGCCTCGGCCGTCAGCCTTAGTGTGTCCCCCAAGGCCGTCAGCGTCAGGGAATCGCGACCCATCACGACAGCCGCCACCGCCTGCGCCACCGTCACGGTTGCCGAGGCCACCACGCCGCCTGCCGCCGCCGTGATCGTGGCCGTCCCGTTCGCAACCGCTGTCACCACGCCAGCGCCGTCCACCGTCGCCACCGCAGGCGCACCGCTCGCCCACGACACCGCCGCCGAAGGCATGGGCTGGCCGTTCTGGTCCCGCACTGCGGCCATCAGCCGCACGGTTGCTCCCAGCGCTGTCAGGTCCGCCGTCGCTGGCGTCACGGACATGTCGGCAGGACGCGGCGAATCTGGTTCGACTGCTTGGTCCGCGCAGGCCAAGATGAAAAGAAACGCAAAGGCGAAGACCTGGGGGAGCGCAAGACCTTGAGCCGGTCCATTAGGAACCCACCCATGGTCGAGAGGTCCTTGAGGAAGCCGGTCAGCACCCCGAAGTCCCCGGCCGCCGTGAGGGGGTTCTCCATGAGCGCCTTGACCGGGAGCAGGAACAGCAGCAGGCCGCCCGCCGGCCATCTCAAGCCCCGAGCCCGTCTGGCCCGCGCCGCCGTCGCTTCGCTGCTGGTGGACCGCGGCGTTCCAGCCGTTCCTTGAACGCCGAGCCGAGGCCCCCACGCGCCGCTTGGTTGATCACCCGGCTACCATCCCGTTTGGGTCTCCTTTCCCTTATCCTCTCTGGAGACTGTGGACACCCAGACACGCAATCAAGAGAGACCACCGTTGGCCCGATTCAAGGACGCCGAACCGATTCTCGCCGCAGTTGAGCGCTGGAAGCACCGATGCCTTCTCGGCGGGCGGTCCCTATTCACTGACCGCGCTCTCTGGACTCGCTCCAACTTCCAGGAACTCCAATCGGTCTACGTCGAGAACCTCGACGACACGTCGGGGGGGGACTCTTTTGTCGAGAAGCTGGAGCGCCAACTGCAATCCGCCTCGCCCGACGCCAAGTGCCTCTGGGCCGAGATGACATGGGTGTACCGCCTGATCCAGGCTTCAGGGTCCATGGGCTCAAGCAGGAAGCGAGCGACGATCATTCAGGTCTGGGAATGGTCTGGGCGGGAGTTCCCGGAAGACCACGAACTGATGAGCGACGCCGTGCTCGGGGCGGGAGTCGTCAACCCGGGCACCGCCTACAACACGCGTGCATGGGCCGAGTTCCGTTTCTTCGTGGTCGCGATGCTCGATTGGTACTCATTGAAGCAGAATCAGCGCCAAGCCCTCCTCGACGATCCGTGGGGTTTCGCGTCATGGCTCGACGGCACCAAGTATGCCCCGAATCGCATGTTCCGACACGCAATGGTGTTCCTGCTCTTCCCCGACGAGTTCCAGGACGTCCTTTCCACCAAGGGGAAGAGAGAGATTGTCAGCGGCCTGCATCAAGGCGACCGGATCGACACCTCCAACCCAGTCGAGATCGACCGGGCGCTGCTTACGATCCGTCAGCGGCTGGAGGAGGAACGTGGGTGGTTTCGGTTCTACGATCCCCAGATCAAGGCCCTTTGGCAACGCCCATCGGCCCGCAAGGCAAGGAGAAAGGCGACGGAGCCCGCGACGATGGAGGCAAACGATCTAGAGCGGATCCAAGAGGCGACGTACACGGACACGCAAGCCCTGCAAGACCTCTTCATCGATCCCGGCCACTTCACCCGCCTGGTGAAGTCCATCAAGTCCGGCAAGAACCTGATCCTCCAAGGGCCGCCCGGCACCGGGAAGACCTTCATCGCGCGCCGAATCGCATGGTGCATCATCGGCCGCAAGGACAATGGTCCTATCGGAATGGTCCAGTTCCACCAGTCCTACGCCTACGAGGATTTCGTGGAAGGCTTCCGGCCCACCAAGGGGGGAGGCTTCGACCTGAAGCCCGGCGTCTTCCGGCGCTTCTGCGAACGGGCGCGCGCCAACCCGAAAATCCCCTACGTCTTCATCATCGACGAGATCAACCGCGGCAACCTGTCGCGTATCTTCGGCGAACTCCTGATGCTGATCGAGGCCGACAAGCGCAGCGAAGACTACGCCGTCACGCTGCCCTACTCCGACACGCAGTTCCACGTCCCCGGCAACGTCCACCTGCTTGGCATGATGAACACCGCCGACCGCTCGTTGGCCTTGGTCGATTACGCGCTTCGCCGCCGATTCGCCTTCGAGACGCTGGAGCCTGCCTACGGGACGGAGTACGGCCGGGATGCGTTCGAGAAACACCTCGCGGCCAAGGGCGCAGATCCGAGCCTGGCGCGCCGCATCTGCGACCGGATGGCCAAGCTCAACGAGAAGATCGCAAACGACAAGGAACTCGGCCGGGGCTTTCGGATCGGCCACAGCTACTTCGTTCCCGGCGATGGCGACGCGCCCTCGGAGGATTGGTACGGGCACGTCGTAGACACCCAGATCGCTCCGCTCTTACGGGAATACTGGTTCGATGCGGCGGAAGACGTCGAGAGGGATGTGGCGAGACTCACCGGCGACGCCCGACCTTGAAGACCATCCCGATCCTCAACGTCTACTACCTCCTCTGCTACGCCTGGGGACGGGTTCAGGAGCGGGACACCAGACGGCTGGCCGCGCTCGGCGGCCTTTCGACGATCCAGGACCTTCTCGGCAAGGTGCTCGCGGGCGGCGTCAGCCACCTCTTCCGCAGAGGCATCGACCGCGGCTACGTGGAGCGACGCGAGGACCTCGCGGGAATCCGCGGCAAACTGGCGGTCAGCGAGACGGCGAAACGGGCGCTCCGGGCGCGCGGCCGGGCCGCCTGCGACTTCGAGGAGTTGTCCGTTGACACTCCGCCGAACCGCATCCTGCGCACGTCCCTGCATGGGCTGCTGGGGAGGCGGGCCACGCTGCACCGCGATGTCCGTCGCGACGTGCGCTCCGCCTACAGACGGCTCGATGGAGTGTCGCGGACCCGCCTGACGAGGAACGCCTTCGGCCAAGTCCAGCTCGGGGGCAACCGGCGGCTCTACCAGTTCCTCCTCTCAGCGTGCAGGCTCCTGTACGAGAGCTCGGTGGTCGACGAAAAAACAGGGCGCACGACGTTCCGCGACTTTCGGCGGGACGAAGCGACCATGTGGGCGCTCTTCGAGGAGTTCGTCACGGGATTCTACGAGCGGGAGCAGCGTGTGTACGGCGTCAATCCCGGGGGCAGCCGCCGAATCCTTTGGGGGGAAGCCAGCGCCGAGGACGACGCCGACCGGGCTCGAATCCCCGTCATGACGGCCGACGTGATCCTGGAATCGCCCGAGCGCCGGATCATCCTCGACACGAAATACTACCGGGACGCGCTGGCGCGCGGACGCGGTTCCGGCACGGGCAAGCTGCACTCCGGCAACCTTTACCAGTTGCTCGCGTACCTGCGGAACCGCCAAGCGACGAACCCGGGACGGCCCAGGCACGAAGGCATCCTGCTGTACCCCGAGGCCGGCGAGCCGCTGAGAGCCGATATCCGCCTCGAAGGGTTCCGCATCCAAGCCCGGACGGTCAACCTCGATCGGGACTGGCGGCAAATCCACAGAGAAATGCTGGCTACCATCGGGCTATCAAGTCCCGACTCGTAGTACGCTTTACGGGCGACGACCCAGCTTGCATAGGCGGGGGACTCCCCTTGTGACAGGGAATACGCACCTCGGCTGCCCAGCCGTGGCGGTGACCGCCTACCTCGTGGTTTGGGGCGGTCGCGGTTCGCCGTGGCCCTGCACCGACGAGGACGGAGTCGGGCGGAGTCGTGCCGTGCTCACCAATCGGTGGAGTTGGTCGATAGCGTGGCGCTCCGACCTGCCTGCCCCCCACAGGAGCGTCTTGGCTTCTAGGACCTCGAACTCTGTAGGGTTCTCGGGATTGATGAGTGATGCGACGAAGCGCGCGCCGCCAAGGAATCCTTGGAGATTGCGCACGAGGGTGCTGGCACTTGGGCTGGAGAAAACGCTGTTGGCAGTGGCGCTCTTCATTCGACGTAGCTCAATGGCGGAGAGCGCGGCATGTACGTGATCCAGAACCTCTTTGCAGGTTCCCAGCGTCACCTTGCTCAGTGGCCCGGATTCTCCGAGCGCGAGTGCTCGATCATGGTGAGCAATTCGCTTGTTCCTCCAAGCAGTAACCGGCTCTGCGGTTGCGACCGCGTCTTCTCGGTGTCGTTCTACCTCAGCCAGCAACACGGAGTCCACGGGATGCTCCTTGGTCAGGCGTCGCTCGAGGCTCTGGAGCCGAAGTGACCTCCCGTCCTTGTCGGTCAACCGAGCCACATGGAGCAGTAGATCGTTCCAGAATAACCCCTGGACATCAGCGAAGAACGTCGGAGCCACAGCATTGAGAACATCGACTTTCTCCTGAGTTCCGAACAGCTCCAAGAGTTCGTTATGCCTGTCCAGAGCCAAGCACCATTGTTTCCACACCGCATGGTGCTCCCGACCGAAGTTCTCGCCGAGCGCGTCGATGTACTTCTCGAGGACTTCCTTCTCGCTATCCTCGGACATCGGCAGATTCCTCTTCGTTTCCCAGGTTGTTTATGGGCGCACGTAGTGTACCCAGGCCCCCGGCGCCCGACAACCGAAGTGACCCCAAGAAGTTGGACACCTGACCTCTGGGTTGATTGTGCCGTTCAGCCCTCATGGCAGAGGTCCTGGATGATTGCCATCGGCGGCCGGTCTCCGAGGGAGGATTGACGGGATCGGCCTATGCGCTCTCGCCGTCCGTAAGGACGGCCATCGAGAGGTCGGTAAGCTTGTCCGAAACCGATTCGCCTCCCGCCACCTCGGGAGGCACGCGGGAGGGATTCGCGGGCGTCCTCCCGGCTGGCTTGAGCTACGCTACTGCGGTCAAGCAAGCCAGCCCGCAAGCCCGCCAGCCTACGCGATGTAAAAACATTCGTGCTCTGGCGAGGGGTGCTCCGCCCCCCTTTGATCCCCCCGGAAAACCACCGCTCCGGCAGCGTTCGCGGTTAGGGGGTCCGCCCGCCTTCCCTTCCGCCTGGCCGAAGTGTTGCCGGCGGCCACTCGCCGGATCTTCTCCCGCCGACGCCCGATCATCGCCGGTCGAGGCCGTCGGTTTCGCGGACGAGTCTGGGTCGTGACCGGCGACCGCGTGGTCGGCGTTGCCACCGCTTCGGCGCCGGTCCCCCCGGCCTCCGGGACGGACTCCGCCCGTCCCTCCGCCGGGGTCGAGCCTCTTCCCAACCCGGCAAGGCCCGGTCGTCCGCGGCGTGAGACGCGCCCGGGAAGGGTCAGGAATAGCGGTTCCCGCTGCATAATCCAGGGGTACGTCGCCACCCTGCATCCACGACCTGATCGACGGCGGGACCGAGACGGCCGACGAAACCGAGTACGACGCCTACCACGTCATGGGCCTTCCTTCTGTCCAGAAGGAAACCCGTCAGGGTTGGAGCGGCAGGCGGATCTCGACGCTGACCCTTTCAGGCCGATACGGATCCGGTCCGACGCGCAGCTTGGCCCCGGTATCCTCGCCACGGTCTCGCCCGATGGAACCGAGCAACAGACCGACAGGAATCCCGACCAGGGATCCAATCAATGCCAGCTTGGCGCTGGTCTTGACGCTCTCTTTCTCGCGTTCGTCGTTCTCGCACTTACCAGGGGGTGGCGCGACATCCATGTAGTCGGGTCCCCGGTTGCAATGGATCACCCCGACGAGCCCCCCTAGTACAGCGCCGGTTAAGAACCCTTCGATGGCGGCCCTCTCGTACCAATACAACCCGGAGTCTTCCAGAGCCCGTTGGTTTTGCGCGTTGAGCGGAGCTGCGAGCAAGAGCACGAGGAGTACGATACGGAACAATGGAACCTCCTCCGGTCGGTACGGCTGGAGCGTAGCCGGAGGGTAGCGCACAGGCAACGGGCTCCCGAGGGGCACCTAACCCTCCTCGCGCCAGACGCCTTGGCACCACCACCAATGGCAGGGCGGTCGCGCTTCTTTCGGACGCATGGTCCGTTGGCTGGGGTCGCTCATTGGTCGTTCATCAGGAGTTCGATCCGGTTCATCAGGAACGATCGAAGGTGCACTCCCGCTCAGACGCAATCCTGTCCGCATGATCCCGATAGGCTTCGGCGATTTCCGAGAGCTCACGCGCCATTTCCCTGCTCTCGGGCAAGGGTAAGCGATTGAACAGGTGGATATCATCCAAGCGGTCCATGTATCGGACCAACCCCATGATGGAGGCAGGGTCCTTTCGCCCGTACCAATCGGGCTGGGCGGGGTTGTAATAGCCGAAGATGCCAACAGGCCAGCCCGCTGCCGGGCAACCGCGTGCCGCCCAGTAGGTCGCAACAAGGATGGCGATAGGCCCCCTCTCCGCTGCCTGCCGGTAGCGATCCCAGCCAACATTGCGATTTCTGGAGAGCAATGCCTCCGCCGCCTCATCGTGCCATGCCGCCACCGCAAGCTGCCACAGCCGCGCCGCCTCTCTGCTGTTGTTGAACTCTTGACCGTATGCTGTGAGTTGCAGCTCTCGGGCTTGCTGCCCTGGGGTTTGCAATGCCCCCAACGGGCCAGAGCCTATGAGAAAAAGGATGGCGATAGCGATTGCCGTCCATCGGTTGTCGGTCCGGCAGCGATCCATGTTCATCCCTCCGTGATAGCTGCGAAAACGCGGATTATCTTAACGATCCGGGGCGCAGGTTGCACTCCCGCGTTTGCATATGCAAACATGGACACCCACGCGCAAGGAGACCCGAAAACCCGGACGCCAGCCTTAAGAGACGTCCGCCCGGAACCTGCGCGCTTTTTCGCCTGGCTCGTCCTCTTTTTTTGCATCGCGCGTGCAAACACAGCACGGCGTTTGCACCGAGTATTGCAATCTACGCGAAGGCCACCTAGATTCGGTTGCGCGTGGTTTGCGGTTGCCCTATAACACACGGGCAAGGGGTGCGGCACGGATGGGTTCTTCCCAGGAGCGCCACGCCCCACCCCAACGGCTCGGAGGCCGCGATGCCTATATGAGATGACGAGACCTACAGGGGGGAGGGGGGCCTAACGTGGTTGGTAGGCTCCGCTTGGTCAGGACACATCCAAGTAACACAGGGGTTCGATTCCCCCGCGCCCCGGAAGGCGGCAACCTCTCCTTCTGGATCTCAGAAAGCAGTTTGTGAACTGTCGCGGAACGCCGGTCGCGCCAAAACAAGAGGAGGGATACGCCGTGGAAGACTTCGACCAACGCCTCGAACAACTCAGGACCGAGACAAACCAAGCGCAAAGCGTGATTGACCGTTACGATGAAGCGCTGGATGCGTACGAGACCGCAAAAAAGGAGCTTGCCGCTGCCCAAGGATACCTCGAAGCATACATGGTGTTCGACCGCGTTCCTGAGGTCGAGGACGGCACGCGCAGGTCTGCTATCATCTCCATCCTCTTCGACGATTCACAGAAAACGTTCACGAACGCCGAAATCGTCCGCCTCTTGCAAGAGCAGGGAACGTCTGCTTCCGAAGCAACACTCAACTCATCCGTTTCGCGAATTCTCTCCGCGCTTTCCAAGCAGGGAATCGTCATACGTCATGGACCGGGCAAGTGGCAGTTCCACCCGGAGCAACGGTACGGACCACGCTTGCTTTAGGATCTGCCGGAGCATGCGCGCCTGTCGAAGACGCTCAAGCAGCTTGAGCGTCAAGGCGCACGCGGCGGTGGTCGGGCCGAGTGCTGAAGCTGCTGCAGGATTCGCGTCCCTTGAGAGGTGGTGCCCACAGGCCCGCCCCACGGGATCTGACAGGTCCCCGCGTAGCTCTGGGCGGAAGCGCCGTCGGTCGGTCGCTCGGACGCTTCCGCCGGACCTCCATTGCGGTCCAATGGATTCCTTTCAGAAGAGGGATACCAATGGTGATAACCGCTTCTTGGCTATCATCACAACCTATTGTCACCTCTTGATTTAAAAGAATCTTCAGGTCGGACGATTCCACCGCACATCCGGCGGGCGTTGGAGGAACGCGACCGGGGATGCCGCTTTCCCGCGTGTGGCTGCCGGTTCACCGAGGCGCATCACGTGAAGCACTGGGCCGACGGGGGCGAAACCAGCCTCGGGAACACAGTGTTGCTCTGCCGGCGGGCGCGTGCCGTTTCGCATCCTGTTGCGGGGATTGATCTTACGATTTCGGCGGGTCGGATTCCCGCCAACTGACTCCCGCCAATTCGGATCTCAGCCGCGAACCCTGCGGCGGTTGTCCAGCGCCGTCCGAAGCTGTCCCTCGTCGGCCCTCTGGTAGCACTCGAGAACCGTGTGCGGCGTCTTCCAGCCACCGAGTTGGCAGAGCACCTTGAGCGGCTGATCCATGAGATCGGACGCGAACTTGCGCCTCAGCGAGTGCCAACCCCTGCCGCGCTTCGGCTCCAGCCCCGCGCGTGTCTGGCCTCTGTGCCACCAGATGCGCACCCGCTCGGCGCTCACGCACTTGGAAGGACTCCTGGGCGCGGGCAGCACCGGCGCGTCCCCGCTCTCAAGGGTCTTCCTTCGTGCCTCCTCCAAGACGGCGACTGCCTCGGCGGTCACCGGCGTCCGGTGTTCGTAGCCGGTCTTCTCGTGTTCCGCGCGCCACCGCACCATTCCGGCCTCAAGGTCGATGTCCGACCACCGGAGCTGACGGATGGCACCGATCCGGTGTCCCGTCTCGTGCGCCAGCACGAGGGCGACATGGAACCGCCAGTCCACGTCGCGGGACACCTGCAGAAGCGCCTGGTACTCGTCCTCGGAAAGGACCACCCGCGTCGGGTTCTTTTCCGTGGGGGTCTTCAGGCCTCTCAGCGGACTCGCTTCCAAGAGCAAGCGGCCCTGCTCGTCCCTCGATTTCGAGGCCCAGTTGAAGACTGCGACCAGGAGCTTCAGGTCGTATGCGATGGTGCGATTCGACACCGGCGCTCCGCTCAGGCCGACCCGTCCCGCGCGCCGCGCTCGGATGAAGCGGTCCCAGTCGCGTTGCGAAAGCGTTCCGGGTCTTCGGTCCCTGCCGAAAAACCCGAGGAACATCCGCATTGCGGCCCTGTCGTGACGCCGCTTGTTCCCACCCTTGGTGGGCGTCACCTCTTCACCGTAAATGTCAAACAGCCTCTCCAGCGTGAGCGGCTCGGGCTCGGCTTCCGCCTTGCCGTTCAGGTCCGGGCCGACGAAGCCCGCGGCGAACTCGTCCGCCTCTTTCTTCGCCCTCATCCAGTCGCGGTGTTTCAGCGACCGGGTGAGCCTGCTCCCGTTCTCGCGCCACTCGATCTGGAAGATGCCGGTCTTGGGATCGGGGAACACCCTCACCCGGTTCCGGCCCCATTCGCCGGCGCCGTAAGAGCGCCGACTTCGTTTCGTGCGTGCCATCGTTCGATTCCTCTCGATTCGATGGACTGCACGATCTGCGCGAACGAAAGGTCGCGGAGAGCAGTCTTCTCCGCCAGATCGGACGCTCGGGCCGGTGGATCCTCGTCGGCGGCGATGCCTTCCGGCCGTTGTCCCCGAGCTTGCCGATGTTCGAGCTGGAGGCCGTGATTGGACGACGGTTTTCGACGTTCCCGTTGCCGATCCGGAAATGCACATCGACATCGGGGTCGATGTGCACGGGAAGCGCGCTCGGATGTGACACGCCGCCGATGCCGCAAGTTGCTGTTGTGGGTGCGTTTGTGCCGCAGCGGGAGGCGCGGCTGTGCCGTGCCGGCGCGGGTGGCCGTGACCGGAGCGACCCCCCACCGTGGACGCTTGGCGTGCCACGGGGGAGGGTTGGGATGTGCAGGCCATCCCAACCCCCCACGGGAGGTCGCTCCCAGCCAGCAGTCCCGTGCGGGAAGGCCAATGGTGCGTCGCTCCGACGGTTAGATCCGGCCTGAGTGCCGGGGCCGCGATCGGCCACTGCGTCTCGCGCTGAGAACGAGATGTAACCGCCCATCTGGAAGAGCGTCAGAGTGCCGCCGGAGGCCTCCCCGAGGTGGAGGATGAAGCGCGCGCCGTAGCGCCTTCCGAACGTCAGGCTCGCCCCAGCGGTCGGGGAAACGTCTCCGCCGTCGTACTCGATGCCCGCTCGCAGCGTCGGGCGAACGAACCAGCGGTCGTGTCCGAGCCCGAATCCCGACCGGAAATCCGCCGTCTGCCGGTCGTGCCGGGCTTTGCGCAGGGGGTCCCCGCGGTTTGCGGGGTTTCGGAGGAGCGAGGTGGAGGATGAAGCGCGCGCCGTAGCGCCTTCCGAACGTCAGGCTCGCCCC